>NZ_CP022548.1:307500-320000 GCF_002776575.1 Sphingorhabdus sp. YGSMI21
CGATGACCGGGGATGCGGCCGCCGACGCCTATGCAAGCCTGATGCGCGATTATAGTTTTCGCACCTTGGTCGACATGTTGGCCCTGGCCTGCGACCAGGGCGTGGAAAATGTGCCGGACGCGCCGCCCGAACTGGTCGATTTGATCCGCGAGATGGAGCGAACGCCCGACTGGGTCGACATGAAACTCGTCGAGAAAGGCGCACGTATAGATCGCAATTCAGCCGCAAATTTCGGCCCATTCATCATCCGCGGCGCATTCATCGCAACCTTCATGAATAAATATGCTGCGTTGCCGATGGCGATCACGGGCACATTAACGACCCAGACGGCCGCCAGACGGGTCAAGGATACCGCGACTTTCTTCACCACTTCTCTGCTGCCAGGCGCGCTCGAGCGCTTTGGCCCTGGCTTCAAAGCGGCGGCCATGGTGCGATTGATGCATTCGATGGTACGTGCAAACGTCTTGCGCCGCCCCGGTGAATGGGATGTCAGCGTTTACGGAATCCCCATTCCACAAGTCGACCAGATGCCTGCCGGGCTCATTGCGATCTTTCTTTTATCCTATAAAATGATCGCGGAGGGACGGGAACAATTCACGGACTCGGAACGTGCGAAGGTGGAACTGGCGCGCTATCGATGCTTCCTCCTCGGCCTTCCCGAAGATCTGCTCGCCGATACGCCCCAGGGGATCGTAGACCTCATGAACGCGCGTAGCGGGACCTTGCTCAGCGGATATGATGATGAAACATGCGGGGAATTGTTGCGGGCAACCATGGCTGCAGATTTACGGCCGAATAATTCGTTGCGCGCGCGCACCCACGAAACGTTCGAACGCGCTTTTGCGAAGCTGTTTTTCGTCAAAAGCTTCATGGGCAACGACAAGGAGAAAGCCGCTTCGATCGGCGTGGACCTGAAAGCGGGGGATATCGCGCTGGCCGCCATTGCCGGCATATTCATTTATGCCAGAATGCGGCTATATGCGCTCGCCGCACATATTCCCGGCTTGCGCGAGATCGCCGATCGCCGACTGGTCGCGAAGCTTCGGGCCCAGCTCGCCGACTATGGTCATGCCGAATTTACAACCGATGCGAGACAATATCGTCCGTCTGCCAAACCGGCGGCCGCGGATTGATCCGCAGCCGGGCGGCTTCTTTCATTCAATCATCCCAATGGTCGGCAATTAACCGGCTGGCATAAGCGCGTCCATCATCCGCACCGCGCTGCTATCGATCGGATCGATCCCCATATCCGAACGAATTTTGCTAATCGGATCAGCGATGTGCTCATGCCACGGTTCCGCAATCAATTGTTTGGTGGCTCGGCCATGACGCCAGCCATCAAAAGTAACGCCCAGCAACAAATCCATCACCTCAGGCGTATGATTCGCAACTTTGGTTACCACAGTCGCTAAAAAGCGCGTCGAATAATTCTGCCCGAACTGCGCCATTTGAAAGCCGGAGATGGCGACTTCGCCAGCTGCGGTAAACCCATATCCACCCACCAAGTGCCAGACGTCGTGAAGCTGAAGGATACGCCGGTTGGTCCTGTTTTGCGCTGGATAGTCTCCCGCTAAAACGACGTTATCGGCGTCAATTACCTCGATATCATAGCCGTTGGAATTCAACATCGTCAGCAATTCCGTTGCAAGAGTATCCGCTGGGTGTTTTTCCAGATCGGCGGTGGTCAGTCGGACTTCCGGTTGCGCAATCAAATCGTGCACCCCTTCGAATTCCAGCAGCGCCTCCTCGCAGCGATCCAACATCCGATCGTCATAAAGATCACCCAGCGCCACAACTTGCAATGTCAAATCCAGCTCGCCTTCGGTCGCTGATGGCGGTGCCTGGACAATATTCCAGAACCCGTCCCACAATGGCCGTGGCAAGGCTATACGGGGTTTCCCCTCTTTTACCCATGGCAATGCCTCGGTGATTTGAGCGGCGCGTTGGGCGCCGTCGTTGCTGGCCAAAGTTGCCGCCGCAATAGCGTCAAAGATCGGTACCTGGGCGACCGGATCGACAAATGCCGCGGTCGTCATCAGCGCAGCTATTCCCAATACCGGTTGCTCATCAAGCGGCGGCCGCCCCGTCTCGACCCACGTTTCGAATTCATTCCGCATTGCCAGATCCATCATCGCGATCACCCTCCAAAAATTGTTTTTTTGGAGATAACACTATAAAGATAGAATGATCAAGTTAGAACTGGCACTTCGCTTTTTATAGGCTATAGTGGGCCCATGTCAGAACCAGCCAAAACCAGTTTCCCCAGGCGCACCGCGACAAAAGCGCGCACCCGCCAACGTATTGTCGATGCCGCTCGGCGCCTGTTCGTAACCCACGGCTATGCCGACGCGACAATGGCGGCAATTTCCGAGGCTGCCGACATCCATATAACCACGCTGTTCACGCATTTTTCGTCCAAGCGCAAACTTGCGGCAGAGATCGCGGTTTCAGCCGGCACACGGTTTGAGACCGTAATCAAGACGCAGCGCGAACAGGGGGTACCGGTCCTGACATTCTGGCGGAACCAGGTCGCTCGAATTGCCCATGCTTATGAGCGCGACGGCGATGGACAGATTAATCTTGGACGAGCCATAGCCGGTGAACCCGATCTCCTACCCGTTTGGTTTGATCATCAGCGCCTGCAGGTATCTTTGCTGACGGATTATATTGCTGACGAGCTCGGGATAGACCCTCTGGAGGATCGTCGCGCGCAAATGGCCGCTGCTATGCTGGTCGCGGGCGGCCGTATGGCGTTCGACAGCTGGATCGAAAGCGGTCGAGCCGGCGATCTTGTCGCGGAGAACGAGCGGCTGCTCGATGCTGCCGAAGCCGTACTCGCAAACGGCTTGCCGTTGACAAAAAGCGATGCCGCCGACTCAGCCGATCCGGTTTGACGACAGAAACAGCATTATCAGAGCGTTTTCTCGCTCAGCTGCCGGATATTCTCGATATGACGCAGCCGGTTGATCGGATAATAAGCGAGGCAGACGATCGCGAGCACCGTCGCTAGCGCCGTCGTGCCGATATAGATACCGGCCAGCCTTTGCAGAACGTCACCACTGACAAGTCCGGGTTGTGCTTTGTCGGGGAAATTGACGAATGCGAGCAACAGACCCGCCAGCAGAATCCCCATGCCCGAAACCGCTTTGTTGACCATCGTTGATGCCGAAAAGAGCAGCCCCTCGGACCGGTGCCCGGTCTCCAGCTGGATCTGGTCAGTCACATCCGCGATCATCGATACGGCCAGAATTCCGCCCGCGATGGTTGTCATGATCGTGAAAGCGAACTGGCCCATTAACAGATATAATAGCATCGGTTCGCCATTGGCCGGAAAAAGGTCGGCCAGCCGCAATAGCAAGGGCGTTACATTGGAAATCAGCGCCAAGCTGAACATCATCAACGCAGACAGTTTTTTGCCAAAGCGCGCGGACAGAGGCAGGACCACGACGAAGGCCAAGAATATGCCGACGGTGCTGGTAGAAGCGACCATGGCGATCTGGCTTGCGCTCAATTCCCAGAAATAGGTCGAGAAATATATTTGAAGAGCCATGTTAATCCCGGAGGCAATGGCGAAAAACAAGCTGGCGAGAAGGACCGAAACATAAGAAGGGTGCACCAATATACCGAGCATTTCCTTCAGCATTTGTGATGTCGATATCGCCACGCGCGGTGGCGGAGCCGGGCGCTTCAACACTTCTTTTTGCGTGCCAAAGGACGATATCAGGACCGACACCATCATGATGGCTGCCGCTACCCACGCATAGACCCCATAGCCCCCGGCGTTCAGATGGCCGACCGGTTGCGCTGGCGTCGGCTGCAGAAAATAGCCGAATGTCACGATTGTCATGCCAAGGCCGCCGCACACTCCGAAGAAGAAGCGCGCGGCGACAAGTTTTGTCCGCTCATCATAGTCGCTGGTGAACTCGGCGAGCAAAGCCGTCGAGGGAATCTCGTAGAGGCTGATAGAGAAGCGCACGAAAATCGCGGTCATTACCAGCCATGCAAATTGCACAGCATTTGAAGCGTCGGGCGGGGACCAGAGCAGTAGGTAGAAAATTCCGATCGGCAAAGCCGCTGCATACATGAAAGGGTGCCGCCGCCCCAGGCGGGAGCGGAAATTGTCAGAATATTGCCCGAGCAAGGGATCGAATAGCGCGTCCGCGATCATCGCAATCATGATCGCCGATCCAACCCAGGCGGCCGGCAGGCCGATCACCTGATTGTAGAATAGCATCAGCAGAGCATTGAAGCCCTGATCCTTGACGCCAAACGCTATGGTACCCGAGCCATAGAGAAGCCGTGTTTTAAACGACAGCTGACCGTCGGCCACCGATCCGGATTGCGACATCCGCCGCTACCTAACGGAAACGAATTTCAAACTGGACACCGAAAGTCCGGGGCGGCGTAAGCGAATAGGACTGCGCCACCTCCAGCGTCGGCGAGGAAGCCAGAAGATCGCCCGTAGCGCCATCATAGCCCAGACTGTCAAAAACATTCTTCACATATGCGATAACCCGAAACCGGTCGTTGCGTTCGGTCCAGACCGCGCGGAGGTCCACCTGATCATAGGATGGCATACGGTTATATTCGCGGTTGAAGATGTTGCTATAGGCCGCACTGCGCCAGACATAATTGCCCGACAAGGATAGCGTACCCGGATCGAAGTCGATGTTATAGACAGCGTTCACGGCAACCTTGTGCCGCGGAGCGTTGGGCAGTCGCGCGCCGTCGACACTTTGCGGTTGCTGCCCTGCCACAACAGCGCCGGAAGGCTGAGCTCCCGGCTGGATAGCCAAGGGATCCTCTCCATCGACAAAACAGCATCCGCTCTCGACGCGCGAATGGCCAAAACCGTAATTGAACCCCAATTGCAGAGCATCGGTCGGCTGCCAGGCCAGTTCGGCTTCCGCTCCGTAGCTTTTCGAACTGTCGAGATTGAAGAACTCGGTGAGCTGCGCGCCCCCCGGCTGCGATACCGTCAGTGGCACCTGAAGCCCCTTATAGTCGTAGTAGAAGCCAGCCAGATTGACCCGAAGTCTCGCGCCGAGTGTTCGTTTATATCCTATCTCGTAAGCATTGACATGCTCCGCCCCCGTTTGTGGCAGCGCCGAGATACCCCCCGCATTGAACCCGCCCGATTTATATCCCCGGCTGTAGCGCAGGAAGGCCAATTCATCTTCTGTCGGTTGCCATTGGGCTGCGATAGTGCCGGTTACAGCATCCCAACTGTTCGACAGTCCGCGACTGGCGATACCGGTCGCCGGGTCAATCGCGACAGCAGAAACCACGCCCGGCGCGGCGGCTGTAGAAATTTGCGACGCGGTGATATCGAGCGCTGGTGTCGCGCTACCATATTGATCGGGCGAAAAACCGCCGCAGCCAAAGCAGAGGATGCGGAAAGATTCATCGCCGCTTTTCTTGTCACGGGTATAGCGCAACCCACCTGTCACTTTGAACGCGTCGGAGATCTGGTAGTCGATCTGGCCGAACACAGCCATCGACTTGGTGGTCAGCGTCGAAGCGGCATATACGAAATCGCTGGACGGGTTGGCCGGACCATTGGCTGGCGTCTGCAATTGCAGCTGATCGGGTGCGCGGAAGTGCGTTTCCTGAGTCAGAGTCTCCTGATAATAATATAAACCGGCGACCCATTGCAGCGGTCCGTTGGTGTTCGACGTCAGGTTGAGTTCGCCGCTGCCAAAAGACTTGTCGGTATCCAGGTCAACTTGTGACGACGGAAATACCGTCAACGGTCCACAGCCGGGAATGAACGCGCAAATCCCTCCACCGGCAGCGAGCGGAAATGTATAGGAAATCACGCTGGTATCATCGAGTTCATAGATATTTTCGGCACGATATTGCTGATAGCCGCCAAGCAGCCGAACATCGAACGTTGGCAATGTCCATGTTATGTCGCCGGTCGCACTGAAATTGTCACGCACCCGCTGTGTCTGGGTCGTGTCGGCACTGAAATGCCTGATATCGTTCGCCCCTGGCGGCTGGGGATTCGGGTTCAGCGTCACGACGCCCGGGGTCAAATAGCCGAAGGCAGCCCCCGGGGTGATCGCTCCGAAGGGATAAGGCGCGAAATCATAGCCGCCGATACGGTTGATTGTGCGGGGCTTGAGATCCGAACTTTCTGTCGACAATTTGACCCAGCCAACGACATCCGGTCCGAGATCGGCTTCCAGTTGCAGTTCAAGATACCGGCGGTCGCCCCGCCCCCCTTCACTGCCCTTGCCAGCATCATTTTTGAAATAACCGCGCTCCTGGTTCTGATATGCACCCGCAAACCGTGCCCGAAGTCCTTTCGCGACCTCTCCCGAGGCAGAAGCCTCCAGACTATAGAGGCCGTAATTGCCAATCCTCGCGCGTAGATCCGCATTCAGTTCTTCCGTAGGTCGTCTGGAGATCGCATTGATGGCGCCGCCAATTGAATTTCGTCCGTAAAGCGTGCCTTGCGGGCCGCGCAACACTTCAACGCGTTCGATAAAAAAGTCCGATGCGGCAATCGAGGCGGTCGAGGAATCATATATTCCATCCGTATATGTGGAGACTCCCGGATCGCTGCCATTGGTATTTGTCTGGCGGCCAATGCCGCGGATGAAAACACGGTCGTTACTCGCTGAGTAGCTGAGGCCCGGCGTGAAATTCGCAAAATCCTGCAGCGTATCAATGCCGGCGATTTGCCGGACATCGGACGTATAGGCCGATATCGGCAAGGCTACGTCCTGAAGATTGACACTGCGCTTTTCGGCGGTGACAACAATTTCGACAAGGCCGCTATCACCTTTCGCGCTAGATGACTGATCTTCCGCCGGCGCGGAATCCTGAGTTTGAGCCGCAGCCGGTGTCACTACAAATGCGACACTCGCAAGCATCCATGAAATATTTCGCATACCCATCCTCTCCCCTCGCCAGCCATCAGCTGGTCGATAATTAGAACAGTGATCCCGCTTATACGGGTCTCACTTCATTAGTATCCGGGATGCCTTTTTCGCATCTCCTGAATCGGATGTTATAGGAGATTTATATATTAGTCTATAATCATATAATTATCGGTACAGATAATGATGAACTTGACGGAATACAGCCAGATATTCCGTACCTACTGCTGCCTAAAATCAGGCGGCCCCGGCATTGGTGCTCCCGGATCGGCATTGTCGGCTCTCTGTAAATCGGGCGAGATCGCAACCTCGTAGAAACGCAAATCCCTTCATCGAAGAGGCCGCCTGTGTTTCAAATTCAATTTACATAATAATTGTCTTATCGATTTTTCTATGCCAATAGAATTAAGTGCCTCGGCGTGTCTCGTGACGCCGACAACGTTTAAGCCACCACGAAGATGGAGGCAGAAATGGGGAGGAAAATAATGGCTCGACAATTGTGCCTGGCGAATTGGCCAAATATGTTGCTGAGAAGAAGCGACGGGTCTCCTCTCGCGCGGGAACGGAATTCTCTGATGGCAATATGGGGGACTTTCAAATGAGCGCGTCTTCCACCCTTAAAGAACTCTCCAAACGCGATGTTCCTGACTGGTATAATGACGCCAAGTTCGGAATCTTCATCCATTGGGGGGCTTTCGCTATTCCCGGCTTTGCACCGCGCCTCGGCTCGATTGGCGAAGCCTTTGTCAAAGACTATGACCGGGCGGTTGCGATGGTGCCCTATACTGAGTGGTACTGGAACGCGACCAAAGTTGCGGGCACGCCCTCGGCTGAGTTCCACAAGGCGAATTATGGCGACGCCCCTTATACGGATTTCAAACAACCATTCGAAGAGGGACTGAAGCAGTGGGATCCCTCGGCTTGGACGGAGGCTTTTCGCGATGCAGGCGCCCGCTATGTCGTGCTCGTGACGAAACATCATGACGGACTTTCGCTTTGGCCGTCCGATATTGCCAACCCGCACCAAGAGAACTGGAGCACAAGCCGTGATATTGTCGGCGAACTGGCGACGGCCGTGCGCGCAGCCGGGATGCGGTTCGGGGTCTATTATTCGGGAGGGATCGACTGGACCTTCAATCGTCGGCCGATGCGCACGCTTGGCGACTTCATTTCGTCGACACCCGGCGGCGACTATCCGGCCTATGCTATGGCCCAGGTTCGCGAATTGATCGAGAAATATGAACCCTCGGTGCTCTGGAATGACATATCATGGCCAACCCGCTCCAAATCGCTCTTCCAGCTATTTGCCGATTATTATTCGGCCGTGCCGGATGGTGTGGTCAACGACCGCTGGGTGGCGGCAAGCGTTCCACGAGCGTTGCTGAAAATCCCGTTGGTCCGGAAACTCATTGATCGCAAAATAAAGGCGTCCTTGGGCAAACGTACTGGCGAGGAATCGGAGGGCATCATCCCGCCACCCGTCCCACACAGTGACTTTCGTACGCCCGAATATGCAGCCTTCGCCGAAATCCAGATAAAAAAATGGGAAGCAACGCGCGGGATGAGTCATTCATTCGGCTTCAACCGCAACGATACGGATGCTGATTATGACAGCGCCGAAACACTCATCCATGATTTCATCGATGCCGTATCGCGCAATGGCAATCTTTTGCTCAATGTCGGCCCCCGCGGCACTGATGCGACCATCCCGGACGAACAATTGAAGCGACTGAAACAATTTGGCACATGGTTGCGAGCCAATGGCGATGCAATTTATGGCACGCAGCCGTGGACTCGCTCGGATGGAGAGACCGAGGACGGCCAGGCCGTCCGCTTTACCGCCTCGCCGGGACGGTTGAACCTGATTTTCAAGGGTCCGATCGCGTCCAGACGATTACGGGTGAAAGACCTGATCATCTCCGGTCCAGCTTCCCGCCTTGCCGATGGCAGCCCGGTGACCTTGGAGGTGCAGGGACAGGATCTTCTACTGACCTTCGTGAGCCCCAGCTCTGATCCGATCGGCACCGCGGTATCGGTAGCGCTAGCCGGAACGTGAGGCTGCTGAACACCGGAAGGTCGCCATGGTGGATGCTTGGCTAGATTGTGTCTGGAACTTCCCAACTCGCAGCAGGTTATGACGGGCTTTCTCCAGACGCAGGAAAGCCTCGCTGTTTCGAGCGAGGCTGGAATTGGATAGTTTGTATATTTTGGTTGGTTGCGGGAGTAGGATTTGAACCTACGACCTTCAGGTTATGAGCCTGACGAGCTACCGGACTGCTCCATCCCGCGCCAACGTGTCTGGAGGCCTTGTGGGGCGGACCAGAAAGTAAAAAAGCGGCCGGCCCTATGAGGGACAGGCCGCTTTTGAAAAGGTGAATGGGTTATTTCCTCGTGACTACTGTTCATGCGCCTGCTGCAATGCCTGGCGACGTCCTACTCTTCCATGCCTTGAGACAAAGTACCATCGGCGCAACCTGGTTTCACGGCCGAGTTCGAGATGGGATCGGGTGGGGCACAGGCGCTATGGCCACCAAGCAATGAAGCAGGCGCATAAGCTGTAATCACGGGTCTTTTAATCGATGTGGCAAGATGATGCACGGTTTTTGATGCCGTGCATATTGACCATGGGCCGAGCCTAATTGTCCGTTCATCAGGCAACATGCTGTTTCCAACATTGTTGTTGATGGCGGGATTCTACAAGCGCGAATTGAGTAATTAGGACTGGTTAGCTTCATGCGTTACCGCACTTCCACACCCAGCCTATCAACGTGGTGGTCTTCCACGACTCTATGATAACTTATCTCGAGGGAGGCTTCCCGCTTAGATGCTTTCAGCGGTTATCCCGTCCATACATAGCTACCCAGCAGCACGCCTGGCGGCATGACTGGTACACCAGAGGTATGTTCAACCCGGTCCTCTCGTACTAGGGTCAACTCCTCTCAATTATCGACGCCCACGGCAGATAGGGACCAAACTGTCTCGCGACGTTCTGAACCCAGCTCACGTACCACTTTAATTGGCGAACAGCCAAACCCTTGGGACCTGCTCCAGCCCCAGGATGTGATGAGCCGACATCGAGGTGCCAAACGATTCCGTCGATATGAGCTCTTGGGAATCATCAGCCTGTTATCCCCGGCGTACCTTTTATCCGTTGAGCGATGGCCCTTCCACGAGGGACCACCGGATCACTATGACCGACTTTCGTCTCTGCTCGACTTGTCAGTCTCGCAGTCAGGCTGGCTTATGCCATTGCACTCTAACAGACGGTTTCCAACCGTCCTGAGCCAACCATCGCGCGCCTCCGTTACTCTTTAGGAGGCGACCGCCCCAGTCAAACTACCCGCCACAGAGGGTCCCTGATCCGGATAACGGATCTAGGTTAGACACCAGAAAACAATAGGGTGGTATTTCACATTATGGCTCCACTCGGACTGGCGCCCAAGTTTCAAAGCCTCCCACCTATTCTACACAATTCTTTCCTAATGCCACTCTGAAGCTGCAGTAAAGGTGCACGGGGTCTTTCCGTCTAACCGCGGGTACTCCGCATCTTCACGGAGAATTCAATTTCGCTGAGCATATCCTGGAGACAGTGGGGAAGTCGTTACGCCATTCGTGCAGGTCGGAACTTACCCGACAAGGAATTTCGCTACCTTAGGACCGTTATAGTTACGGCCGCCGTTTACTCGGGCTTCAATTCAGAGCTTGCACTCCTCCTCTTAACCTTCGAGCACCGGGCAGGCGTCAGACCCTATACGTCGTCTTGAAGCCGACTTAGCAGAGTCCTGTGTTTTTGCTAAACAGTCGCTACCCCCCAGCTTGTGCCCCCTGCCAAAAGTTGCCTTCTGACAGGGCCTCCTTCTCCCGAAGTTACGGAGGTAATTTGCCGAGTTCCTTCAGGATACTTCTCTCAAGCGCCTTGGTATACTCTACCTGCCCACCTGTGTCGGTTTAGGGTACGGTCTATATGGTGGAGCTATTTCCTGGAACCTCTTCGAAGCCTGATCAATCCAATAAGATCAGACAACACACGAGATCCGTCACATTCCACCAGGTCACGGAATATTAACCGTGTTCCCATCGACTACCCCCTTCGGGCTCGTCTTAGGGGCCGACTCACCCTGCTCAGATTAGCTTTAAGCAGGAACCCTTGGGCTTTCGGCGACAGTGCATCTCACACTGTTTGTCGCTACTCATGTCAGCATTCGCACTTCCGATACGTCCACCGTCGGTTACCCTTCGGCTTCATCCGCTTACGGAACGCTCCGCTACCGCTCAGAATAAATTCTGAACCCTAAGCTTCGGTGCATATCTTTAGCCCCGTTACATCTTCGCCGCAGGAACCCTTATTTAGACCAGTGAGCTGTTACGCTTTCTTTAAAGGATGGCTGCTTCTAAGCCAACCTCCTGGTTGTTTTGGGATTCCCACATGCTTTCCCACTTAGATATGACTTGGGGACCTTAGCTGTAGGTTAGGGCTGTTTCCCTTTTGACGACGGACCTTAGCACCCGCCGTCTGTCTCCCGGACTTGTCTCTATGGTATTCGGAGTTTGGTTAGGTTTGGTAGGTCTCGCGACCCCCTAGCCCATCCAGTGCTCTACCCCCATAGGAAAACATCCGAGGCACTACCTCAATAGTTTTCGCGGAGAACCAGCTATTTCCCGGCTTGATTGGCCTTTCACCCCTAAACACAACTCATCCAATAATTTTTCAACATTAAATGGTTCGGTCCTCCAGTGCGTGTTACCGCACCTTCAACCTGGTCATGCCTAGATCGCCGGGTTTCGGGTCTAATCCATCTAACTCAGTCGCCCTATTCAGACTCGCTTTCGCTGCGCCTACACCTAACGGCTTAAGCTTGCTAGATAGATTAAGTCACTGACCCATTATGCAAGAGGTACGCGGTCACCCCACAAGGGGGCTCCCACTGCTTGTAAGCATTCGGTTTCAGGTACTATTTCACTCCCCTAATCGGGGTGCTTTTCACCTTTCCCTCACGGTACTTGTTCACTATCGGTCACATACGAGTATTTAGGCTTGGAGGGTGGTCCCCCCATGTTCAGACAGAATTTCACGTGTTCCGCCCTACTCGAGTCCTGATTGATCATTTTCGCATACGGGACTGTCACCCACTATGGTCAAACTTTCCAGAATGTTCTGCTAATTTACAATCAGGCACTGGCCTGGTCCGCGTTCGCTCGCCACTACTAACGGAATCTCGGTTGATGTCTTTTCCTCCGGTTACTGAGATGTTTCAGTTCGCCGGGTTCGCTTCACCAAGTCTATTTTATTCAACTCGGTAATATCCTTCCCCATTTACTCTCACCTTGTCAGACCCCAGGAAAACCTGAAGTCCTTCAAAACAAAAGTAAATGGTGAGGATGGGTTCCCCCATTCGGAAATCGCTGGATCAAAGATTGCTCACATCTCCCCAACGCTTATCGCAGCGTGCCACGTCCTTCATCGCCTGTATGTGCCAAGGCATCCACCAAATGCTCTTACCTCACGCTTGAGAATCCACACCACCAACAACAAGATTGGAACAATCCTCCCACGCTCCTTGCATAAAAAAGCGCTTCAGATGACCAATTCGGCCTTGCCTGTATGATGCGGAC